>CBDCYL010000001.1:0-7434 GCA_965224195.1 Candidatus Nitrosopumilus sp. | reverse complement strand
CAACATAACTTCCATAGCTTTTTTGTCTGGTAGTGGTAGTTATATCTTCATATATATCTCCGATTTTTGCTTTTAGTGAAAATGTGTATAATGTTTCCGCAGTTAATCCCGGAAAAGTAAATTCCAAATAATTATGTTGTTGATTATTTATTATTTCGTGATTGGTGTGAGTTGTACCGATTAGTGTTGATAATTGTAAAGACTCGATTTTATCGCTAAGAAGTAAATTATCTTGCATACGAAAAGTTATTGATGTATCGGAAACATCTATCGCAAAAATATTTATTAATTGCACTAATGGTATAATTTTGTTAACTAAACTAAGTTCGACAAAATTTCCAGTTCTGATAATTATTACTGTCGGGGATATTATATCCGGTAAATCTGTTTGACGTAATCGCACATATACGTGCCTAGTTTCTTTATCATTAATGACAATTTGGTAAAAATCATCTTCAGTTCTATCAACATAATTTTTACCGACTCTATTAGTGGGATTGGTAATTAACGAAGAATATGTGTATATTCGCTCTATTGAATCATCTAAATTTGATGGAATAAAAGTTACATGAATCCAGAAACTATCTTTTACAGAATCATATTTAACGCCGTTTATAGCTATTCTGACTTTTTCTGCTGTTAAAATTGGAGTGGATAATGTTGGAATTACCGGCTTTATTACTGATAGTTGATTGGATAATGTTAGTTTTACTGATAATTTTATTATATTTTCAGGGGCTTTAAGATATGTTCTGGAAATATAAATTACTGCTGTTGTTTCAGAGACAAAAGTTCCTGAAAATGTAATTATTCCAGACTGATTTATTATTTTGTGATAATCGGTTAAATCTGGTCTACTTTCTGTTCCACGATTTATAGCAATTTTTAGCGGTATTTGCGATAATGGTAAAGTAATTACATAATTTAGGTTAAATTGCCCCGGGCTGATACCAACAATATCAGCAAGTATTTTGTTAGTTTTCATGTAGGTTTTAAAAGATTCTGATTTTAATTCGCTTCCAGCACTTAAAGTTAGTATGTTTTGGCTTACGATATTAAGATAAATAGTATTATTATCTTTAGTTACTATCTTATATTTATGTGCTCTAGTTATTATCTCATATTCGGCTTTTGAAAAATAAAAAGTTACTTGAAGATTCTTTATATCACTCATAGAACCCCAATAAACTATATAAGATTGAGTAGCTCTAGTTGCACGAAAAGCACGCAGAACCTCTATACCGTTATTATTATAATAATATACATGTATGTAGGATACGTTTACTAGTTTATGTGTTGCAAAAGATTTTATATTTTGTGCATAATACTTTTGAGATATTTTTATGTTAGTTTTGATTGATTGCGTAGCTAACACAGGCTGTTCATACGCATTATTCATAGTATATGTAGCCATTTTACTCACCCGCTCCAGCAGAAGCAAAATAAAACGTAATTACAATAGCACAAATTGTTACAAAAGTTTGCGTTATTTTTTCTCTTGTCTTTTCGTCGCCGTATCGTATAGAATATGCCATAAATACCATTAAGCCACTGACACACATAAACGCCAATACAGCTCTTGTATTACCGTTCAAAAAAACGGTATTAGTTTCTGTTACCATACTAATAATATTGTTTAGGAAGTGATTTAATTTAAAGAAAAAAATAAAAAATGGATTTTTGTTAAAGTCGTACTACTATGCCTTATTTGGCCAACCGTAGTGTGTACCCATAAACGGTGCAGTGGCTGTATATATTGCGGCCGGGGTTGATGCAAGCGTTAGAACCCGTTCAAAGTGGATTATTCCACCCATAAGCATCATATTCAGTGCAACATCTGTAATACCGGTTGGAACAGTTCTCTCAGTGCTATTAGCGGCCTTGTATAGTGCGAGCACATCTGGTAGCTTACTTTCAAAGTATTGCTTTAGGGCGACGGAATTTTCGACTTTCAGGAGTTCAGACGGCGTGAGTGAATCTATGGCGTTAAGTTTTTCCGTATATGCATTCCCCATCAAGTCATTTCCAGCATACTGTGCCAGATTTCTCTCCCATATTCCGTCATTAACGCTTTTTGCAAAATTTGTGAGAAGTTTTGTTTTTTGTGCTATTGCCTTACTGGCTAGTGTTGCGGCAACAGCGACATAATTGGAGATTGCTCGTGGTTTTGCGTTTATCCAACCGTCATTAAATTTCTGTGCCGCATCTGCGGGTGATATAGTCATTATTCTGGTAAACAACTGTATAGTATATAGCCATTATCACTTTACAAGTATTAAAGAAACCGCCACAGTGTTTATACAGTTGTAAACCGCATCATACGGTAGTATGAACAATTGTTCAAGAAAAATTCTAAAACCCCTGAGTCTTAACGCCAATATGCGATTAGGTGTGAGAGTATATGGTAAAATCCTATCAACAACTTATGTCGGTGAGATATTATTATTAATCTATGAACAACCGTACGGAATTACTAAAGAAGCAATTAAAGCCCGAACAGGCCTAAAACATTCAGCGTTAACTGAAAAATTAAAACTTCTAAAAGACGCTAATTTAATTATTAATAAAAAATTTTATGTCAAATTATCTAAAAGACAAAAGTTACTTGTTTCTGATTATTATTATGCTCTGATAAAAATTCATTTAACGCCCATGGATAACAGCGACCATTAGGCAGAATAAGACTTTTTGCGTTATCTCTTCTTAATTCTTTTGTTAATTTTCCATGACGCATTAATGCACCGCTACTTTGGGATAATGATTTAATTGTGGTAAACCAAGAATCGTATTCATAAGTTGATTCATTTATTTTTTTTGCCTTAGATGGCACTCCTTTTAGTTTTATTTCTGAACCGAACTCATAATCTTTTAGTGCATGAATAAGGCAGTGATTAGATGTTTTTTCCAGCTCTAAGAACCCTAATTCATTTTCTTTAATTTCATTTTGTAAATTATCATAACCCTGCTGATTAACAATAAGTGAATCAGTATCAACATAAAATACATTATTTATTCCGGCTTTTTCTACTGCTAACCATAATTTCAGTCGGGCAAAACTTGTTACTTCTGAAGCTATTATAGGACTTGAATATTTACTAATTTGTTTTGCTGTTTCTTCATACACTTCATAATTAATTGTTTTTTCTGTAAAGATTTTATTTTTTTCAAAATCAATAATAATTTTTGCTTCATAACGTTTTTCTGACTTTTTGTTAAGAGGAATAAGCGACGGGGTGTTCTGGCCAAATTTCCCGTATAAACTATTCAGCATAAGCTTCGCAAAATACGTTAAAGCTGGTTTATTATTCTTTTTTGCTTTTGTTTTAATATTATGAAAATGCGTAATAAATCCAGTAAAAATTTCCGCAGTTCTATAAAGTGAACCATAATGAACTTTTTTAATTAAATTATTGTCATACGCATATTTTAATTCTGGATAAGCGAGATAAGTGGTAAAACGCCCAATAGGAAAAAGCAGTCTATCTTTAGTTTGGTATGGAAAAATTGGTTTATCTGTTTCAATATCAACTTTTGCACAAACATTAAACATTTTCATATACACACCAAATTTTTTATTAGATGGATTTTTAAATTTTGCATAATACCTTGTAGAAAATTCATTATTTTTCATAACAGACGGATATAGAGAATTAAAATCAACATAATATTTTTTATTCTTTCCAGTATTGCCAATAAAAAAAGCTTCAGTTCTGCCGCCGTAATAACTTTGTTTTTCAAGTTTTAAAATATCTAAATCATTATGTAATTTAATCGAATATTCTAAAAAACTACTACGGTAAATTGATAAAGCTAATTGGGCCCGGGTTAAACGTAAATGCCCATATCCAAATGGCTTAGATATTTTGGATAATTCCATTAGACATTTTGTTACAATAGCAACATCTTTTTTGCAGTATCGAATCCATAACGCAACAGGGGCATTTTCATTAGGCATTTTTAGTTTTTTAAAACCTAATTCTTCGCCTATGGATTTTAATGTTCCAGTAAAAAAATTCATGTTGTCAATAATCGATATAGTAGTACGACTATTGCGAGCAATTATCACAAAAGCCCCTTTAGCGGGGTTAAACAAAGTTATTCGAAAATTATTATCACTTAACCACTTGAACATATTCATAACATTAAAATCATAAGTTGTATTATGTGCGATAAAAGAAAAAGTTCTTACTTCTTTTAGATATTGTGTGCATACTGCATGAAATTGTTTTATTGTATAACAGTGGTGGATTGGACTTTTTGTATTACCATTAATTGTATCTAATGTCACAAATTGATAACAGATTAACATAGGATAATGTGTATAAAATCCGTCCGATTTTAATTTAGTTTTACTTTCAACATCAAAAACCAAATAATTTGTTTTACCTTTTTTGGGTGTTGTTTTACCCAGATAAGGGAATTTTCTATCGGGCGAAATTTCTAACGTATTTTTAGTACGGTTTAAATTCTGCAATTTCGATTGAGTCATTTTCCTCTATATCATAATTTGCTAATAATTCTGGTAAAATATCTTGTAAATCATGTAAAGCTTCATGAGCAGAATCATAACGGGATTTTCTGATAACCACAGTTCTGTATTCAATTTCTCCATTTTTATGTCTAATTCGTATTCTAGCGTGGTACTCACCCTTAAAGCCGGCCGATTGATAACTTTGAGCAGAAATAAGAGACCCTGCTCCATAACGCTCAACAATACGATTAGTATACCGATTGAATGTTTTAGGTGCGAACTTAGCACCAATATATCCTGATAATTGATGCCGGTTAAGACGATAACCGGCCTGCTGCAAAACTTGATTCATACTTCTAGGTGAATCGCCCCGCTGAATTTTGCGATATAATTCTCGTTTTAAGCCCGAATTACGTAAACTATTTTCTATGCTTCTTATGTCAGCTCCTTTTAGCGGGCGCCCCGCAAATCTAATAGCCATAATAAAAAAAAATTAGGGTTTTACCCTTTCTGATTCTTCCAAAAGATTTTCTGCCTGTTTAACAGTTTCAGCATTTACAAAAAAAGAAGCAAAGTCATAATGCGTTTTAATTAATAGTCTAATCCACGCTTCAAATTCTTCTTGTGTATATTTTGTTGGTAAGTATGTTTTAACTAACTCGACCAATACATCATGTTTGGCAGTTAATTCAGCCGCTGTTTCTAACGGATATAATTCAAAAAAGTTCATTTTGAATATTTTTTGCAATCTCCGCAACAAAAGGGTTCACTTTTCGGTGTTCTGCTTAATTGTGAATGCGTACAGTGTTGACATATTCGCAATTTTCTTTTGCTTACTGTGCTAAGGTTTTCTGTGTTTTTAGAAGTTTGGTTCATATCAATAGAGAAAAAAAAAATTAGGCTAATCTCAGTACTATGTACTTTAAATCGCCTGAACTTTCTATTGACACTCTGAATTGTTTACCTACTAAGTTTTCGACATTCCTGTTACAAACAGCTCGCAAATTTCTAAGAGTTTTGTTGTTTATTTTCATAATTTCATTTTGACCATTTTTTACAACATATCCTATCACGCCGGCTTTTTCAATATTGAAACCTTTATCGTCTTTAAACGTAAATTCCCTATCTTCCAAAATAAAGCCATTATTTGCTTTTCTGAATGTTATTTTTTCGCCCTCGGCAAAATCATAGGTATTTAGCCAAAGTTTATCTTCATAGTCAGAAAAGTCAAAACCCGCAGGTTTTTCGTCATTAATCATATTAAAATCACTAGTTTTTAACCCTAATATATTTCATGCTTTTTTCAAGAAAAAAAAATATAAAAAAAATCATTTTCTAAATTTACGATTGATTTGTTATTAATCGATTTTTTAGATTTTTTAGTTCAGTTAAAAACCGAACATTCATTTCTAACTCATTAATCTTCAATTCCAATAGCGTGTTCACTATTGCAATATCATTAGATTGCAGAGAAAATGTAGGTTGACTACTCATTAATTTATATATTTTAACATGCATAAAATAAATAAAAAAAGTATTTTTTAAAATCCTGTTGTATTTATTTTTTCTTCATAAATTGCGGCATAAAAGTCAGATAATTTCTGCTGAAGTATCTCCCAAGTTATATGTTCATTATGAGCTAATGAATCAATATTAACTATTTCTGCTGAATTAAAACCTAACTCTGTTAATTCTTCCACACTGATTCTAATCAAGAAACTTTTACTGCCTTTATTCGATCTCATTAAACTATTGTTTAGCAAGTGAATAAAAATTAAATAAATAAAAATTATGTATCTTCTAAGTTAGCACACTGTAAACAAGAAATATTCTGTCTAATTCTATATTCTAAATCTTCATATCTTAACATATGTTTTAGGTTATGAACAAAAATTAAATTTATTGTCGTATTATCATAACCCAATTGCTTTAACTTACTTTTTTTAAGTTTAATGAAAACTACTGCTTCATTTTTTAATTCAGTCATTAACCTAGTGTTTAGGACTTACATAAAAAAAGAAAAAAGAAAAAATTTCTAAACGAATTTAATCGGTTAGATTTTCGTCGATTGCAGCAAGCTCTGTTGTTACAATAGCGTACAGAGCTCTTAGGCTTTTATCCATAGAGCTGCTAGAGCGTTTTTCCAAAGTAGCATAGATGCCTTTGAAGCGGTTAACGGAGATTGCTTCTAGGGCCTGCGCGTCTGCTTTAACTGCTGCTCTACGCTGCAAGCTTTCTGAATTGGAGTCAGTTGCCTTGATACTAGTCATTATAGAATTGAAGCATTATAGCGTATATAAATCGTGACATTTTTTAAAAATTTAATAGAAAAAAAGTGCATAAAACAAGACTAAATTAAAATAAATAAAAAAAGAAAGAAAAGAAGAGATTTCTATGCTTCTATGTCATGTTTGTTAATTTCAGCATGAACTTCCATTAAGCGTCGACTTAGATAATCTGACACTTTCTGAAGCTGTTCTGTGGTTAAGTTTTCATAATTGTAGTTTAAATCCCAATTGACGAATTCTTTGTCATAAAATCCAATTTCGAGTCTTAACACATATTGATAATCTTTCTGATTATCGGGCTTAGGTTGAAGTTTTTTTCGCATTGATAATCTTATAACGCCTTTTGCCTAAAAACCTATTCCTAACATTTTACCACTTTATGCTGTAAATCTTATTATATTTTAGAGAAAAACTTAGTACAGTGTTTTTATACAAAACGTGTTACAGAGTCAATAATGACAAAAATTGACAAAACTCAGTTAGCAGCTGATAGAGAAGCACTCGACGACTTGGTATACGAAAGTAGAAATGAAATGAAGAATCAGATTGATGTTCTATTCGGAATAGAAGAATCCTATGAAACCGACCCAAAACTTCAACGCATACCAAACAACAACAGAACAAAAGTTCTAGCAGAAATTAGCTATTTAATTAGCACAATTTACAAAAATCTCC